>NZ_JBEZDW010000006.1:0-8198 GCF_040802045.1 Microbispora sp. NPDC049125
TGGGCGTTGATGACCAGGCGGGTCAGGCGTGAGGTGCGGGCCAGGCGGTGGATGTCGCTGATCGGCAGCAGATGCCCGGTAGCGATCAGCAACCCAGGCGCGAGCCGATCGGGGGCATGCCCACACGTACGACACGCATCCGAAGATGCTGCGGCACCCGCGGACGCGCCGGTACCTATACGCGCGTCCCGGTCTGCGCGTCCCCCGCTGCCCGCACCGGTGCCCGCGGACCCGCTGGCGTCCGCACGCGCGCCAGCACCCGCACGGGTGTCCCGGTCCGTGTCTCCTTCGCTTCCTACACCTGCACCCATGCCCGTGCGTGAGCCCATGCCGCTGTCCACGCCGGTGCCCGTGCGTGTTTCGGTGCCCGCGCGTGTGCCTGTGTCCGGTTGTTGGTGATCGTGCCCAGGCGGGGATGCCCCGCCGGATGGGGCCTCCTGGCGGGAGTCCTCCTCGGGTGGCCGGAGGTGCCCGAGTCGGTGGGGTGTGGTGTCCGGCTGGAGGGTCGGGGTGGAGATCGACTCGGTGGGCTCGGTGGGCTCGGCGGGCTTTGCAGGCTGGCCGCGCTCGGCGGAGCCGGTGGTCGGCTCGCTGGTGGGTCCAGCGGCTGGATCAGTGATGGATCCGTTGGTGGGTCCGGTGGCCGGGTCGGGGGTGGATCCGTTGGTGGGTCCGGTGGCCGGGTCGGGGGTGGCACTGGTGGGCTCGTCCGGTGTGCGGGCAGGGTGGGCAGTCTCCTGCCGGAGGCCGTCGTCGTCCTGCTGCCGGGGGCCGTCACCCTGCCAGGGGCTGTCGTCCTGCTGCCGTGGGCCGTCCTCATCCTGCCGGAGGTCGGCGTCTTGCCAGAGGGCGTCGCCGTGCTGGTGGGGGCCACCGTCGCTGCTGTCGTCCATGCCGGGTGCGGCAGGTACGTCATCGGGCATCGATTCGGCGCGCACCAAGACCAGCAACTCGCTGGAGACCTTCTTGGTCAGCAAGGCCGCGAACGCGTCAGCCTGGCGCACCCGCAACGGCCGGTCGTCGTCTTTGTCCTTGGGACGGGCGTAGGCCGTCATGAACTCCACCAGCGCGGCGGACGCCTCCCGCGCAAGGCGGAACTCCCCCTCCACCCCACCGGTACGCGACTGCCGCAACAACAAAAACCGGGCGGCGTAATCGTCGTCGCACTCCTTGTCCAGCGTCCCCGGATTCAGCAACTCCCGCAGGTACCGGCCGACCTTGGCGATCTCCGCCGGAGAACCGTTCCCGGCCAACTCCGCCACGATCGGCTCAGCCCGCACGGCATCCTCGTCACTCAACTTGGCCGTCACCGCCGTAATCGCCTCCACCGACCCCTCCGGCAACAGACCCAAAGCAAACCGCTCCCGGATCACCGGCAAACGAGCCAACTCCACGGCCATCCGCATCAGCTGAGCCGCACCCCCCTTACCCATCCCCGGCCCGACCCTCCCCACCGACCCTCCACCAGCACCGACCGCATCACCGCCGACGGACGCGCCTGCCGTGCGGGCCGCAACAGTGCCGCCCGCACCGGGAGAGACGGGATCGGCAGTGGCCAGGCCGGTGGCCGGGTCCGTGGTGGCCGGATCGGGAGTGGCGGGGTCTGTGGTGGCCGGGCTGGGAATGGGCGTGCTGGAGCGGAGCCAGGTCCCGGTGGAGGCATGCCCATGCGCCTTGGCCTCACCAGTGACATGAACCCGCTCCACCCGGGCCGCCAGCGCCGACGTCACCAGATCCCGCGCCCGTATCAACGTCTCCGCCTCATCCAGGCACAACGCCGGGACGTCCGGCACGGCGGCAACCGCCAACCGCCCGGCGATCCGCAGCAACTCACCCGCCAGCACCCCCGACCCCGCCACCCCAACACCAGCGTCACCAACACCGGCGCCGGCGCCAACACCGGCGTCGGACCGGTCATCGCCGGGTGATCCGCCCACCGGAACGCCGCCATGAGCGTTGTGGTCGCTCCTGCCCGGCGAGACGAAACACGGATCAAGCGGGGTGCCCTTCAACAGCTCCGGAACCGCCCCGCTCACCGCGCCGACATCATTGGTGAGGGCAAAGGGGAAGGCCGGCACGGGTGAGGAGTGCTCCTCGGCCGAACAGCCATCAATCGAATCAACCGACACCTCAAGCACCCCCTTCACCACCGCCGGAACGGTCCAACAACTCCCACGCTATCGACCGCTACCGACAAAACACGGTGCAAAGCCCGGACATAAGACCAGGTCACAGACGTCGTAAAAGATCTACCAACGTTGGACCATCGTCTCCGAACGACTGGAAGAGCGTCCCCGAGCGGTTGCGCGTCTGCTCAAGCGGCTGGAGTTCCGTTCCCCCGCAGGGCTGGGCGCTCGTCTCCAAGCGGCAGGCAGCGGCAACGGGCAGAGCAGGTTGGCCGATCGGCGAGAGTGGATCACGATAGGCCTACCTGCCGGCTCCACCGCCTGGATATCCGACCGGGGAAAGGTCCAAACCCGGGTCCGGCTTCAGCCTCGAAAAGGCGGGTGGAGCCGACCGGCAAGCTATGCCGTGGTCAGACCGGCGAGCAGATCGTGGACCGCGTCGAAGGCGATCACGGCATCGAGCGGGTTGGAGTAGCTGCGAGACCAGACGATCACTCCGGCACGGATTCGGGCGACCATGACGATGCGGGAAGCGAACCGCTTTCCAGTGGCGACGACCCGGCCGTGGAGCCGGTACTCGGCCACGACGACTTCGGGATCGGCCGTCTCGTGGATGTGAACGTCGTCTACGGAGTCGAACTCCTGCACGCCCACCGCCGCCTTGAGGTGAGCCCGGAACGCTTCACGTCCCGGCTCCGGCTGCGGTGCACCCGGGGGAAGAAACGGCATCTCGAAGACGGCGTCTTCGGCGAACACATCGGCCATGCCCTCCGAGGGTCCCTCTGCGGTGAGACGAAGGAGGCGTTCGACGATTGCGCGCGGTGTGGAAGGGGACATGAGACACTCCTCAAGACGATAAGCGGTGCCATTGCCCCGGTTACTATACGGGGCGTATGCCCCGGTTGTCTGCGGAGAACCGAATCCCAGAGCGATGTATGGATATGGGGACGATGAGTACCACGCGGCCGCTGCGGGCCGACGCGCGACGCAACAGGGCACGGATCCTTGAAACGGCGCGAGCCGCCTTCGCCGCCGAGGGCATCGGCGTGTCACTGGACGAGATCGCCCGCCGGGCCGGGGTCGGCCCAGGCACGGTCCACCGTCACTTCCCGACCAAGGAAGAACTGTTCGAAGCCGCCATCGAGGAGCACCTCGAACAGCTCACCTCCAAGGCGCACTCAGCCCTGCAAGCCGACGACGCCGGATCGGCGTTCTTCACCTTCCTTCTCCAGATGATCAGCGACGCCAACGCCAAGCAAGACCTCGCCGACGCACTCGCCGGAGCAGGAATCAACTTGGCAGACGCGACCCTGCAGGCCGCCGCGGACCTGCGAGAGGTCTTCGCGGAACTGCTGGCGCGGGCTCAACGCGCCGATGCGGTCAGAGCTGACGTGGACGCGGCCGACGTGCACGCGATCGTCCTGGCTGCGCTGACCGCACAACGCCAACGCGCCGACCTCGCCAAGCCCGGCCGTCTGGCAACCCTCGTGCTTGACTGTCTGCGTCCGGGCTAGGCCGCTCGCGGGGCGGGCCGGCCGGCAAGCTCCATCTGTCCGCCGACCGCTGTCCTTCGTCCTGCCCCTGGGCCAAGCCGGAGACAGCCCGCAGTTTCGCGCCGTGCCGGCCCGCATCAAGATCCGCCTGCCCGTCGGCCGCCCGCGCACCCCGCCAGGCGCGGTGGCCGCCGACAAGGCCTACTCCTCCCGCGGCAACCGCGCCTATCTGCGCCGACGCCGCATCAAGGCCGTCATCCCGGAGAAGGCCGACCGGGCGGCAAACCGCGAGAAACGCGGCTCCCGTGGCGGCCGCCCGGTCACGGACGATTCAGATCTCTACCAGCTGCGCAACACGGTGGAACGCCGCATCAACCGGATCAAGGAGTGGCGCGGGCTGGCTTTCCGCTTCGGGAAGACTCCCGAAAGCCACCTCGCCGGCCTTCGTCTACGCGGGACCATCTTGTGGGTCCGAAGCCTTCAATCCATCTGATGAGCCGAAGGCCTGTGCAGGCCCCTCAGTCGCTTCGCTCACCATAAGGACGATCTTGCCTTTGACCCGGCCGGTCTCGCTGAGCTCGTGTGCCTTCGCCGCGTCCGCCAGGGGTAGGACCGTCTCGATGGTGACCCGGAGGGTGCCGCTTTGTGCCAGTCCGGCTATCGCCTCCAGGTCGGTCGCGGATGGGGTGAAGCCGAACTCCACGAAGTGCAGGCCGCGCTCGTCGGCCAGCTTGCGTACGGCGCTGCGGTCTGGGCCGGTGCCGCGCACGTCGATGAGCGTCCCGCCGGGCGCGAGGGTGTCCAGCGAACGGAGCCCATAGTCGTCAGCGATCGGGTCGAGGACGACGTCCACGTCGCGCGCCACCTCGGCGAAGTCGACCTGCGTGTAGTCGATGAGCTCGTCGGCGCCCAGCCGGCGCAGGAAGGCGTGCTTGTCGGCGCGGGCGGTGCCGATCACGTACGCGCCGCGCGCCTTGGCGATTTGCACGGCCAGGTGGCCGATGCCGCCGGCGGCCGCGTGTACCAGTACGCGCTGCCCGGCGGTGATGGGCGCGACGTGAGTCAGAGGCTGCCAGGCGGTGAGCGCTGTGGTGGGCAGCGCGGCGGCCTGCACATGGTCCAGGTTCGACGGCATCAGGCTCAGCCACGTGTCCGGCACCGCCGCGTATTCAGCGTAGGCGCCGTTGGGCGGGAAGGCGTTGCCGAACACGGCATCGCCCGGACGCAACCGGGTCACCGCCTCGCCGACCGCCTCCACCCTGCCCGACAGGTCCAGCCCGAGAGTGAGCGGTGGTTCGAACCTGTGCTTGAGCAGTCCGGAGCGGATCTTCCAGTCGGCAGGGTTCACTCCGGCAGCCTTGATCCGTACGAGCACCTCGTTCGGGCCCGGCTCAGGCCGTCCGGTCTCAACGACCTCCAGCACCTGCGGGCCGCCGAAGGTCCGCTGGCGCACGGCCAGCATGCGCGTACTCATCGCCCACGTCCTCGTCATAGTCACTGCGACCCGTCCGGCCGCGGCTTCCATGCTGGTCGTCAACGGTACCTGTAGTAAAGAAGGCACCCATATGATATCTAGGTACCCCATGGATACCGCATCGGCTCATGACTCTGAGGGCGTGGCTCTCACCTATCGCCGCGATTGCCCCTCGCGCACCGTCATTGAGGTCCTGGCCAACAAGTGGGCACTGTACGTTCTGGCAGCCCTGCGGCGACAGGACGATCCCATGCGTTTCAACGACCTGCGGCGGCTCCTGGAGGGCATCACACAGAAAATGCTGGCCCAGACGCTGCGCGCGCTGGAACGCGACGGCCTGGTCAGCCGTACGGTCTATCCCACCGTTCCGCCTCGGGTGGAGTACGCGCTGACCGAGCTGGGCGTCGAGGTCGGACAGCTGACCACCGCGATCGCCGACTGGTCGATCGCGCATGCCTCGGAGATCCTGGCCAGCCGCCGGACCTTCGACGCCCGCACGCCCGCCGAGGCCACCCCCCTCCCCTCTGCGTCCAGCTGATGGGCCGGCGGCCGGAACGACGCCAACCACCCGGCGGCAGACGCGACTTGACCGGGGCCGTCCCATCGCCGGTGAGGTCACTACGCGCCATACCTGTGCCCTACCGGGTCGGACGGCATTGTGCTCGACAATTCACAACCAAATGATCCGAACTCCGAACAGGACCCAGGAGCCCCCAAGCCCGTCGCCCTCGGCGTCTGACGACGTACACAGGCTCTGGCCGACCCTCGAAGGACTTCCGAAGCCGACCTCTAAGGGGTAGCCCCAATAGGCGGGCGTGAAGGTGCAGGGTTGGCCCGGATCCGCTCGTGCCCGGTCATCTCTAGCGTCGAAGAGGGTCGACGTAGGAGATGGACATGGTCCTGTTCGTTGGACGTACGGTGGAGCGCGACGCCATCCGGGCCGCGCTGCGGGAGCGCGCGGGGATCCTCGTCGCGGGCGAGGCGGGCTCGGGACGCAGCCGGCTCCTGACCGAGGCGACAGCCGCTCTGGAGACCAGCCGCACACGGGTCTGCCGGATCTCCGGTGTGGAGACCGAGGTGCCCTACGGCGCGTTCGCTCATCTGCTGCCCGGCTCGCCGGGGCCGGTCAATCCGATCAGGTGGGCAGCGGACATCGTGGCGGGAGATCTCCCGCTCATCCTGGCGGTGGACGACGCCCATCTCCTCGATCCGCGGTCGGCCGCGCTGGTGAGGCATCTGGTGGTGCACCGCGGTGCCCGGCTGGTGGCGACCACGCTGTCCGGGACGGATCTTCCCCGGCCGATCACCTCGCTATGGAAGGACGGCCTGGTGTCCCGGCTCGACCTGCGGCCGCTTTCGCCGCAGGATTCGGCACGGCTGGCCGCGGCGATGCTGGGCGGGCCGGTGGAGGAGCTGACGGCCCGGCGGCTCTGGCATGCGACCCGGGGCAACGTGAGCTTCCTCGTCGAAATCATCTCCTCCGGATCGTTCACGCAGACCGGCGGGGTGTGGTGGTGGCGCGGTGAACTCGTGCTGAGCGAACGGTTGCGGACGCTGGCGGAAACGGGCCTCGGCCGGCTCGACGAGGCCGAACGCGAGGTGCTGGAGTTCGTCGCCCTCGGCGAGCCCCTCGACCTGGACGCGCTGGTCACCCTGACCTCACCTGACGCGGTCGAAGGCGTGGAGAGGCGTGGCTTGGTCACGGTGGTGCCTCACGGCTCGCGTCTGCGGGTACGGCTCGCGCATCCCATCCACGGCCAGATCATCAGATCCTGGTGCGGCCCCGTCCGTACGCGCAACCGACTGGAGCGGGTCGTCCGGCTCCGCGGCCCCGACGAGGGCACGGGAGGCGCCGAGCTCAGCGCCCGGGAGCTGGAGATCGCCCGGCTCGCCTCATGGAACCTGACCAACAGGGAGATCGCGGGCTGGCTCACGCTGTCGCCACGCACGGTCGCCAACCACCTCTGCCGCGTCTACACCAAGCTCGGCGTCAACGACCGCAAGGATCTCGCGCTGCTGCTGGTGTGAGCGGCCGCGGTGGTGCGGACGGACGCGGGGCTGTGAGCGGATGCGGTGGTGTGAGCGGGCGCCGGGGCGTGAGCCGGGGCTGACGGTGGAGATCTGGCGACGTGTTCCGAGGCTCGCCGCGCCTGCCGGCACCGACGACTGAAGACTCCTTGACAAGTTTTTTTGTCGGCGATAGCGTACGGTCATGCCGGCCGCGAAGACCGGGGCAACGTCCCGGGGCGGAGAGGCCGGGCACCGATTCGGCGACACATTCACTGGAGGAGCGAATCCCATGCGCATCGTGATCATCGAGTTCATGAGCTTGGACGGCGTCGTGCAGGCGCCGGGCGGAGCCGACGAGGACACCGACGGCGGCTTCGCCCACGGCGGCTGGTCGTTCCGCTTCTTCGACCCGCAGGTGGTGGGTGGTGCGTTCTCCGACGCGATGACCACGACCGAGGCGCTGCTGTTCGGGCGCCGCACGTGGCAGAAGGCGGCCGAGGCGTGGCCCGAGCGCGCCGGAGACCCGTTCGCCGACCAGATGAACGCCATCACGAAGTACGTCGTCTCCGACACGCTCCGCGACGACGAGCTGACATGGAACAACACCACGCGCATCGCCGGGAACGAGGCGATCGACCACATCCGGAAGCTGCGGGAGACCGACGGCGGCGACATTCTCGTAATCGGGAGCTCCTCCCTCGCTCGCACGCTGATGCGCGAGGGCATGGTCGACGAGCTCCGCCTCAACATCGAGCCGGTGATCCTCGGCGGTGGCAAGAAGATCTTCCCGGACGACGGCGCGCTGCGCGCGTTCGAGCTGGTCTCCACGGTCACCAGCCCGAAGGGTGTGCTCGCGTGCACCTACCGGCCGATCGCCGAGGGATAGGCCGGGCCGGCGGCGCGTATGTTCGCCGGCCAGAGCCGGCCCTCGCCCGTCGACGAGCCCGCGAGCGGTCCGCGCGACCTCAGATCAGCACGGCCTTGGATCAGCGCGAGCGTTCAGATCAGCACGGACCTCAGATCAGCACGGACCTCAGATCAGCACGGACCTCAGATCAGCACGGACCTCAGATCAGCACGGACCTCAGATCAGCG